>NZ_NUEU01000053.1:0-284 GCF_002556365.1 Bacillus sp. AFS002410 | reverse complement strand
TTTAGGAGGAGATAGTTTATGAATCCAGTAGTTGGTCTGGATGTCGCAAAAGGAGAAAGTCAAATACAAGCTTTTTTAGATAGAAAGACTCCTTTTAAAAAAAGTTTTAAGATTTCACATACAGTTGAAGGGTTTAAGCAGCTACATCAATTCTTACTGAGAATCGAAGAAAAAGCCAATACAAAACCAGTATTAATAATGGAATCGACAGGACATTACCATTCTCCAGTTATGCAGTTCTTAGATAGCTTAAATTATATTTACATCGTTATTAATCCATTAAT
>NZ_NUEU01000052.1:0-2026 GCF_002556365.1 Bacillus sp. AFS002410 | reverse complement strand
CGTAGAAATTCCTAAGGATTACGAAGAGATTTTTAATGGAGAACCACAACTAGGGAATGAAAGTAAGTATTTCTATAAGAGGAAGTGAATTCGATGGAAACATGTCTTTATCCAGGTTGCGGATATAAAGCTGATTTCATATCAAAAGCCCATTGTCGTTCGGTGCATGAGATGGAACGGGAAGAAATCGAAAAGAAATATGGGAAAAGCATAGGGGTTAAAAAACGCTCGAAAATGAGCTTGCAAAAGTGGGTACCAACACAAAAACAGATAGATCGTGCTGCAGGATTTGGTATAGGTGAAAACACTCTTCGAGCTCGAGGGAAATTAGGTTGGGATGTTGAATCGGCAATTATTACTCCAATCTATTCTCCAGAAGAAGTCGCTCAAAATGGTGTTGGGAAATTTGAATTTAATATCAATAAGGGGGCTAAGAAATGAAAAGACAATACAAGCCAAATAACAAAGTTAAGCACTTTGAGAATAAAGCTAAAAGATACTTGGCAATCGGTAAATGGCATGAAAGTAGATATGAAAATGCGGTAATAGATATCCAGTATTGGGCAGAAGGATTTTGGAAAGAAAAACGTAAAAATGACGAAACACAAGAGCGATTAGATAAAAAAAGTAACGATCATGATGCTCTTTACAGTCAATTTCACGGGTTAAGAAACGAATACTTTGAGCAAAACGATGAGTTGCGTAGGATCACTCTAGAAAATGAATGGTTAGACAAACGTTTTAATTTACTGGCTGAAGTGGAACATAAGCAAATTAAAGAAATTATTGAGTTGAAAAGTAAGTTGGGTATGAGAAACAAGCAATTTATTATAGTCGGTGTTTGCTACGGAATTTATGTTGCGTTTGATATTATCAGCAATTTTATATGAGGAGGGTGTCCAATGAGAGAGATTAAATTTCGTGCATGGAATAAAGAACTAAATAAAATGGATGAATGCTTTTATCCAATTTTTGATGGATTAAAGAATGTTAGAATGATTGGTTTTCAAGATGAACTCGACCATGACCAGTTAATTGAAGATGGGGCTGTTATTATGCAATTTATTGGTCTGAAAGATAAAAACGATAAAGAAATTTATGAAGGAGATATTGTTAACTTTGAAGATTCTTATATGACTGAAAATCCAATTCAAAAAGGTTTTGTAAGTTTCGATAATGCGTCATTTTTAATCGACTCTGAGTACTGTAAACATTATCGTTGGAGAGATTATATCTGCGAAGTAATAGGTAACATTTACGAACATCCTCATTTGTTGGAGGTGCAGAATGAAAATGAATGAGACGGTTTTCAAAAGATTATTCATTCTTAATATGTCTAAACAAGCTATTGAAAAGAAATTCGCACAAGTTAATATCAAAATTAAAAATCAATCAGATAAATTATTCCTAATGGATGACAATAATAGCACTGTAAGAAGAAGAGCGGCAGCAAGAGCATCATTAAGTACACTCTGTGAAGAAAGAGATCGATGGCAATGCAGATTGGATGAAATAGCTAAGTGGATGGACGAGATTCGAAATGACTGAGATGGATTAATTCGAATGTTTATTTTTACGATGTATAAACATATCCGTTACAAAAGCTAGTAACTGAAAAATAATACCGAAAACACCTATTTGTATATTTTTATTTAAATACCCTAAAAGGTAGCAAATAAAAGCAATGGGTAAGAACATGTATGATATATAACGTTTCATTTTAATCACCTAAGTATTAGAAATTATTTTAAAATGGGCCATTCATTCTACCTGGATGCTGGAGATGGGTAGAGCTGGCCCACATTAGAGTGGGTTCATAGGATGAATGGTTTTTACCCACTATTAGAGTATTAACAATGATTGAAAAAGTTATACGTTTAATATGGAGGTAAATAAATGATTATTCAAATTGAAAATCCAATCTATGAAATTACTAAATTACTTCATGGAGATGATGATGAAAGTATTTAGAGGATGTTTCTATATGTCATTTGTTGCTATTCCATTTTGGCTTATCGTTTTGTGG
>NZ_NUEU01000051.1:0-531 GCF_002556365.1 Bacillus sp. AFS002410 | reverse complement strand
CATATCATCTTCTAATTGCCACGATAATTTATTTCTTACAATTGAAGGGTCAATATGTTCTTGAATAGCTATAACCGCATTCAAAAATTCTTCTACTAGCTTTTTTCCATATTTTTGTTCATATTGATTAATTCTTTCAGCAGTTGCAGTCATGCTTTCGACCATATCTCGTTTTGTATTACTAAATCGTACATTATTTTTAAAGAAATCACTATGAGCGAGTACATGGGCAACGATCAATTTATTTTGTATGAGGCTATTGGTATCAAGTAAAAATGCATAACATGGATTAGAATTAATCACTAATTCATAAATCTTACTTAATCCTAGATCATATTGTAACTTCATCTTATAAAATTTTTTCCCAAAGCTCCAATGAAAATATCTTGTTGGCATTCCGTACGCACCAAACGTGTAAATAATATCGGATGGGCATATTTCATATCTCATTGGAAAATAATCAAGTCCAAATCCTTTGGCAATTTCAGTAATTTCGTCTATTGCATACTCTAATTCACGAAAATTATTTGA
>NZ_NUEU01000050.1:0-331 GCF_002556365.1 Bacillus sp. AFS002410 | reverse complement strand
AACTAGCCATTCACTCGTAGCGAGTCTTGGAGGACTAAAGGTAACTCTAGTCTTTAAGCGTAGACAGTTAGGTAGCGGGCCGAAAGCCAAATGGTTGAAGGGATTGAGCTTCATAATGTTAGTAAATCGAGAGGGCTGATGCTTTAAGCATAGCAGAAAGCTACACTCTACCTTTCGGTAAGGCGAGAATGGTAAAGCCTCTCTGGAGTCATAGACCTTGGCACGTTATACATTGATATGATACGGCAACTCGGGAGACCCTACCGGTCTTTTCTTTTTTTTAAAAGAGGATGGTGTAGAAGCGATAATAAGTGAGGAAACCAAATGCCGT
>NZ_NUEU01000049.1:0-223 GCF_002556365.1 Bacillus sp. AFS002410 | reverse complement strand
TCTGATCGCGGGGTCCGGCCATCGCCGGTGCCCTTATCGGAGCCACAGTCAACCAGTCCTCACTCTCAGCCTTCCTCTTGGGACTCGGAGAGGCTAAACCGCGGTGCCGCATGACGGATTTGTTTTGGTGCGGCGCTCTCGGTGCCATGATCCGGTAGCAGCGGAAATGTACGCTATCATCGTCATATGACGATTGATGCTGCTAGTTCAGGTGATTGTGGGG
>NZ_NUEU01000048.1:0-1696 GCF_002556365.1 Bacillus sp. AFS002410 | reverse complement strand
CCATGTTTTACCCTCTTCTTCATTCAGTTTAGTGGATCCGGTCCATAACTGTCCGTTAAGCATACCAAATAAAGCGGATAAATGCACACTTTAATAGTCATGAGTTATTAATTCGAAAAGAAAAAGTATCGAACGATGTTTAGAATAAATGGAATGAAGATGATCCAGCAAATGGATACGTTGATACCAGCTATTGCAATGGATTTGATGTTTGCTTGTAATAATTCGTTGGTGTGCTCGTCGAGAACAATTACTTTGTTCTTTTCAACGAGTGAACGAAGAAGTTGACTGAGATGCCACTTCGAACGGTTTATTATTTATTTTGATATTGTTTGTACTGTTGGCAATGACGAGCGTATACAGTCCCTTTTGTTGATTAAATTAAAAAGTTATACAACTAACGCAGCTCGTTAGTTGTATAAGTACATGAAAATTTGTTGCGGTTAAAAACCTGTTGTAGTAGTAAATGTGGTCATATGTTGTATAAAAAGGATAGATGTAAACAGGTATACTTTCCTGTTCATCTATCCTTTTATTTTTACCTTAAAAAATGTGTGACATTAGTTTCAATCACTTAAATATAGAGATTCATAGTTATTTCCTAGACTTTTAATAAAAAATATATAAAACGTTTTTTCTTAACATTAAGTCAACAGTGTAGTAGGAGTTAATAAATGTAAAATATTACCAATAAAAATCAATCCTAAAATGGAGCGAATATTTAAACAGTTTGTTATTATAAAGCTAAATTCAACTTGTATGTTTTTTACCAATACGTTCTAAAAAAAGAGAGAGATAAATGGGGAGTTACATTAATGAAATCGATAGGAATTGTTAGAAGGTTAGATGAATTAGGTAGAATTGTTTTACCGAAAGAACTAAGAAATACCATGAATATTAAAGGTGGAGTTCCCTTAGAAATTCATGTAGAAAAAGATTTCATAATAATTACTAAGTACGATGAAATATTAAGAAAAAGCGGGATTGTGAGAAATGCAGATGAATTAGGAAGAGTTGTATTACCTAAAGAACTCAGAAAAATGTTAAAGCTACATACAAATATACCTTTAGAGTTTTTTATTGATGAACAACGAATAATACTTAAACAATTTTATTCAGATAAAACATGTATGATTACTGGAGTAATTGATGATAAAAATTTTATATTTGAAAATGGTAAGTTTGTGTTAAGCAAAGATGGTGCAAACATACTTATCCAAGAATTACAGAAATATATAGCTCAATAAAAAAGCGAGTAAAAGGGAGACGATTGACTCCTATTCATTGATGGACTACTTCGGTAGTTCATTTTTTATTGCGCTAACGGGCAGATTGATTGAACAAGGAAATTAATGATTCTCTGTAACGAATATTATTTATTAAAATAATTAAATAAAGGTATGAGGGCAGAGAAATGTATCTAATTTTATTAATAGTCCTATTTACAATTTTAGGATATTTACTATTATGGTTACCACCAGCTATTGGAGGTGCTATAGCTTTTGGGATATTTTTAGGTTTGTTAAGTAGAGGTTAATATTATTTATATAATATTAATAAGAGAATTAGCAAAGCATTACCTACTCAAAAAGAATTAGACCTTGAAGATTTTATGAAAGAAATAAAGAAATATTAAAGTCAGCTTATTGAACTAACGAGAGCATTAGTTGCATAACTATAAATGTCAACATAAGTA
>NZ_NUEU01000047.1:0-611 GCF_002556365.1 Bacillus sp. AFS002410 | reverse complement strand
TTCGGTCCCATATATGCTGGTAATGTTGCTGAGAAGTTTTCATTCGGTCCCATATATGCTGGTAATGTTTGTGGTGCATTCGGATTCGGCCCCATGTATGCTGGTAATGTTTGCGCATTATTTACTGGGAACGGTGCAGGCAATGGCATTGGCGCTGGTAGTGGTGTAGGAACTGGTGCTGGTAATGGCATTGGCATAGCTGTTGGTGGAACTGGTACTCCACCTGTTGCACCAGGAGCTTCTCCAGTCATTCCTGTCAACATCGGCATAGAACCAAAGCTCGGCAATGTTGGTAATGCTCCTCCTTCTCCTCTACCTGGATAATATGGATAGTTAGAATTTGGCCCCATGTAAGCTGGTAATGTCTGCGGTGCATTTGGTCCCATGTAAGCTGGCATTGTTTGTGGCGCATTTGGTCCCATATATGCTGGCATTGTTTGTGGGAAATTTTCATTTGGTCCCATATACGCTGGCATTGTTTGTGGGAAATTTTCGTTCGGTCCCATATATGCCGGTAATGTTTGTGGTGCATTTGGTCCCATATACGCTGGTAATGTTTGTGCTGCATTTGGATTTGGTCCCATATATGCCGGTAATGTTTGTGCTGCATT
>NZ_NUEU01000046.1:0-16154 GCF_002556365.1 Bacillus sp. AFS002410 | reverse complement strand
GTAGCGCCAGTAGCACCAGTAGCACCACGTTCACCCGTAGCGCCAGTAGCACCAGTAGCACCCGTAGCGCCCGTAGCACCGGTAGCCCCCGTAGCACCACGTTCACCCGTAGCGCCAGTAGCGCCAGTAGCACCAGTAGCACCAGTAGCACCAGTAGCCCCGGTAGCCCCGGTAGCCCCCGTAGCGCCAGTAGCCCCCGTAGCACCACGTTCACCCGTAGCACCAGTAGCACCGGTAGCGCCAGTAGCACCGGTAGCACCGGTAGCACCAGTAGCACCGGTAGCCCCCGTAGCGCCAGTAGCGCCAGTTGGACCAGTTGGACCAGTAGCGCCAGTAGGGCCCGTAGCCCCGGTAGCGCCGGTAGCACCAGTAGGGCCCGTAGCACCAGTAGCGCCAGTAGCACCAGTAGCGCCGGTAGCACCAGTAGCGCCAGTAGGGCCCGTAGCACCAGCAGGTCCGGTTCCTGTAGCCCCATTATTTTCTACATTTACACAAACGTTTACATTTTGTTTTACGTTACATCCGCAATTTCTTTTTCCACAATCATGACATCGATCATCATGACATCTGCAATCATCATGGTCGCGATGACATTTCTTGCATTTATCATGACATCTGCAATCATCATGATGGCGATCACATTTCTTACAATTGCATTTACATTTGCAATTTTTATGTTTACAATTTTTGCATTTGTTTTTGCATTTGCAATCATCTTGGTCGTGATCACATTTTTTGCATTTATCCTCTTTATTCAATCATTTCACCACCTAATATTATTCTTGTTATTTTATGAGACAAGCTATTTAGATGTTTGGGCAAATATAATTGATATTTGAAAAATATTATATTAGAAAAAATGTTTTCTATATAAATTCATTTATTCTGGCTTGCAAAAAACACTTAATTTTTTGAAAGGGGATTTATTATATTTAAATAATGATTGAATTGTACAGGTTTTTTACTCATTTTTTTGAATTAAAAGAACCAATTTGTCCTTTTTTTATACAATAAATTGTACAATTAAAATTTTTAGAGAGGTGTATTTTTTTGCCACTACCACCAATACCACCACTACAACCATCAGAAGAACCAAATCAGCCAGATACTACACAAAACACAGAACCATCAGAAGAACCAAATCAACCAGATACTCCACAAACTACAGATACAGCAGTGTCTGAATCTTCACAACAATCTATGCCATCACAGTCTATTATTGGCCCAATAGGTCCTATAGGTCCTATAGGTCCTATTGGGCCAACAGGTCCAACAGGTGTAACTGGACCAAAAGGGGATAGAGGAAAAAGAGGTAAAGAAGGAGAAGACGGAGAGAGAGGTAAGAGAGGTCATATGGGTCCAATGGGTCCTCTAGGGCCAATGGGACCAATGGGGCCGATGGGTCCAATGGGACCAACAGCACCAACTGTAATTATATTAGGTCCAACAGGCCCAGCAGGAGCAACAGGCCCAGCAGGAGCAGCAGGAGCAACAGGTTCAGCTGGTATACCAGGCACGGGTGCAATTATTCCTTTTGCGTCAGGAGCACCAATTGCGATGGCATCAGTAGACGTTCTTGGAGTCAGTGTAGCTAGTACAGCTGGTCTTGTAGGATTTGGAATTTCACTTCCAAATGTTGCATTACTACCTGGACCAGCGATTAATTTAACTGGAACGGGATTGCCTACTGAGATTCTTGATTTTGCATTCTCAATGCCTAGAGATGGTATTATTACGTCCATTTCTGCATCTTATAGTAATGTAGTAGCTTTAAATATTTTAGGAACAAGTATTACGGTTACTGCACAACTATATAGTGCACCGATAAATAACAATAACTTTACACCAATTTCTGGTGCAAGTGTCACATTACCAGCTTTAGCAGGCCCACTTTCAATAGGGCAAATTACTAGCGGTATTGCTACAGGTCTATCAATTGTAGTCCCAGCACAAACGCGTTTAATGATGGTATATACTGCAACTGCAAGTGGTCTTAGCCTAGTTAATGTAGTTACTGGATATGCTAGCGCAGGAGTAGCTATAAACTAACAGAAAATAATTAAATATAAATAAAGTTTTGACTCTACTAAACTAGATCATAATTGCCTATCATTGATAGAAATTGAATCTAGTAAGTAGAGTTTTTTTTCTAAAAGAATGTAAACTATTTATTCAATAAAATTCTATTAAAGAAAGGCTCTGTTTAAGTAGATTGGTGATTTTCTTGGCAGTACAGTTGCAGTAGAAAAGGATTCTTTTAAGTATAAAACGAATATATTTTTAAGAGAATAAACATATTCATGTTTCACTTTGGAACTTTTTGGAGGGAAAATAAATGACATTTTGGATATCAACAATCGGTGTTATTTTATCGTTAGGGGCATGGGTTTGGTATTATTCTTCGTTAGGAAAAAGAATTCATCAAGAAGAAAAAGAAGCAGGTAGAGATTTAACTTATGAAATCAATCCATTTACAGGCTCAGCAAAAAATACATCAAACGTGAAGAAATAATTAAAACTAACTACATGATTCATATGTAATAAAGCAAAAATTTGTTGAAGGTCAAAACTGCTTAAAAGTACTATTTTTCAATGTCGCTTCACAACTTCATTAAGGCAGGATGATAATATTATGAAATTAACAAAAAATCTAGTAATTGTATTTTCTTACATACTTTTTATGGCATTAATTATAGTTGGTCCGGAATTTCATAAATATAAATTATATGTTCTTTTATTACAGGTATTATTTTTTTGTACTGGTCCATTAGTAGTATTTATGAATAGGAAAAAATATAGAAATAAAGATAAGGTTCAAGTAAATGGTAAATTTGAATGAAATGGTTCTACGATAAGAGTTTCAGAAAGTGACATGTGGAATAAATAGGAATAATCTAAAGTGCGATCGTTATATAAGAATGGGAGCTGAATTTAGCCAGTTTCCATTTTTATTTTAGGATTTATATTTAGATATACTCATTAATAATTCTGATATTATACTTTCTGGAAAAGACATCATGGGGGAATAAATTTGGAACTAGTGCATTGCTTAAACCAATTTAGGAGTCGATGATGTTCGACTTCATTTTAAGTATTAAGCAATTAAAAATCGAACTGTGATTTTAAAAAAAGCTCGGAAGCCGATTTTTAATATGGCGTTGGAGTTGGGGGAGAACAATGGAAGGAAACAATCTCACTTAAAGCAACCGAATAAAAATTCCATCTTCCACCGAAAAACCTATAGCCATAAATATTTGATTCCGCTACTGTCGTTAAAAAGAACCAAAAATTATCTCCGTTTTTAAGCCACAAATACGTAAAACGATACATACAATTTTGAATACCTAATGGATTCGAGCCATAGGGTGCTGTTTGTCGTAAATATTCCATAATTTTAAGTTCACCCCTTATGAAAATTAGACTAATAACCAGTTTATGCTCAAGGTTAAAACTTGGTGTATTCCTAGTAGCCTACTTAAATGAAACTTTATGAAATTAAGTAAGTAATGGGTAAGTATTTTTAGACAGTATGTAAAGCTTAAAGAAGCCATGGGGTTATACTAATAACGGATTTTTTAGTTGAACAACACGATCGGTCGAAAAGTCATTTTTTGTGTTAAATAGGAGTTTTTTAGTATAAGAGGATTGTTGGATTTGTAGTAATAAATTAAAATTTTTATAACGTTAGTAACTTAACAGGGGAAAAAAATATGTAAAAGAACTAGATAAAGCTGTTTCACTTGAAGAAGTTAAATTGGATTTCATTAGAGAAAATATGTTAAATGAAGGAAAATCAGAGGTGTAATATGGAGATTATATATAGAATTGCATCAACAAATGATAGTTCAGAAATTGGTAGATTATCATGTCAATTAGGTTACAATGTCCAAAAAGATCAGGTCATTGAAAGATTAAATAAAATATTAGATCAGAAAGATCATGTTGTAATTGTAGCACAACTAGAAGGCAAGCTTATTGGATGGATTCATGCTCACGGACGATATTTGATTGAGTCCCCACCTTATATTGAGATTGGCGGTTTGATCGTTGACAGTAATTATAGAGGTCAAAAAATTGGTAAGATTCTAGTTGAAAGATGCGAAGAATGGTCAAAATCATTGGGGTATAAGGAAATAAGAGTAAGGACAAATGAAACTAGAGTAGAGACCCTTATTTTTTATAAAAGGATTGGTTTCGAAAACACTAAATCACAAAAGGTATTTAAGAAAGAATTAATATTAAACTAATAGAAGATGTGTTTATGAATTGTAGTTTTATAAATTAACGCAGGGAGTTAGCTGGATAAAGAAAAGACCTGACCACAATTAAATTGTGGTTTTTTCTTTTTTTCAAAAATCAACATTTAAACTTAGTAGAGTCTAAATAAAAAATACATAGCTTTCATAATTAATGAAAAATATATCGGTAAAATTTTATTCAGATAGATGGACTTAATTCTAGTAAATTTGATTCATAGATTTAACCTAAATACCTATATTCTATTATTTTATTTGTAAATATATTAACAAATTAATGATAAAATCCAATCCTATTAATTATTTCGAAATAATATAAAGTGTACGTCAAAATATTTTTGGAGGTGTATCTATTTGCCAATACCACCAGGCCCACCAGGCCCACCAAATCCACCATTATTCCCAATTCCACCTAGTCCAACAGGCCCGACAGGAGCACCAATACCACCAGGCCCACCAGGTCCAACATTGCCACCGGCTCCTCCGGGTCCACAAGGTCCAACAGGTCCACAAGGTCCAACAGGTCCACAAGGTCCAACAGGTCCACAAGGTCCAGCAGGAGCAACAGGTCCAGCAGGAGCAACAGGTCCAGCAGGAGCAACAGGTCCAGCGGGAGCAACAGGTCCAGCGGGAGCAACAGGTCCAGCGGGAGCAACAGGTCCAGCAGGAGCAACAGGATCAGACGGAGCGACAGGCCCAGCGGGAGCAACAGGCCCAGTAGGAGCAACAGGTCCAGCGGGAGCAACAGGCCCAGTAGGAGCAACAGGAGCAGACGGAGCAACAGGAGCAGACGGAGCGACAGGTCCAGCGGGAGCAACAGGTCTAGCAGGAGCAACAGGAGCAGACGGAGCAACAGGAGCAACAGGAGCAGACGGAGCAACAGGTCCAGCGGGAGCAACAGGAGCAACAGGAGCAGACGGAGCAACAGGTCCAGCGGGAGCAACAGGAGCAGACGGAGCGACAGGCCCAGCGGGAGCAACAGGCCCAGCAGGAGCAACAGGAGCAGACGGAGCAACAGGAGCAGACGGAGCAACAGGTCCAGCGGGAGCAACAGGAGCAGACGGAGCAACAGGATCAGACGGAGCAACAGGCCCAGCAGGGGCAACAGGATCAGACGGAGCAACAGGCCCAGCAGGGGCAACAGGAGCAGACGGAGCGACAGGTCCAGCGGGAGCAACAGGCCCAGCAGGGGCAACAGGAGCAGACGGAGCGACAGGTCCAGCGGGAGCAACAGGTGTGACAGGTTCAACAGGAGCAACAGGTCCAAATGTACTTTCTGAAGGCTTCTCAGCATTTTTACCAGCGCTTAATACAGCAACTACAACTCAGTTAACGGGGTGGAGTGTGACAAGCCCATTCTTCAATGGAACAACATTTAATCCAACAACTGGTAATTTCACTGTCCCAGCAAATGGACGATATACTTTTGAAGCAACAATTAGTTACTCTACAACTGCAACATTAACAGTATCACTTGGAGCAGGGGTAAATCCTTCATTTGTGTTCCGTAGAATAACACCTACAACAGCTGATTTGTTAAGTGGATTAATACCAATCTTAGATGTAAACGTTGCACTAGTCCTGAATCTACGAGCTATTCTTGGTGATGGAACAGTCACAATCGTTAGCGACTTACAATTAACTGCGGGAGATGTGATTGGTCTCTTCTATGAGGCTGACGGATTAACTATACCGCTTACTCTAGGTGGAAACAATTCATCAGGCATCAGTTGGTCAGTTCACCGTATTGTTTAACTACCACACTTAGAGATGTTCAGCTTATCTTAAGATAGCGACTTCCTCATTAATTATTCAATAGTAATCTATTCGAATAGTTAATGAGGTTTTTTTATTAATTTTAGTATTGAATTTGTACTGACCAAATAATCTGCACTTGAATATGTTAATTAATGTATGTGATTTAGAAAGTTGAGAGGCAAAAATTGAATGAGTGAGATTTTAAGAAGGTGTTTACAATGAAAACTAGTATTATTATATTAACTTATAATCAACTCGAAGTATCGAAAAAGTGCTTTGATAGCCTTGCAAAGTATACAAAAGAAGATGAAGTTGAAATTATTGTTGTTGATAATGGATCGACAGATGGAACACGAGAATATTTAAAAAGTAAACCTTCCTTTAATACAATCTTAAATGAGATAAATATGGGGTTTGCTAAAGGATGTAATCAAGGAATTGAAGTCGCAACAGGAGATAGTCTGTTATTTTTAAATAATGACACGATTGTTACAGAAAATTGGTTAGATGCAATGCTCAAACTTTTATACAGTAATGAAAAAATTGGAATGGTTGGACCAGTAAGTAATTATGTGAGCGGTTTGCAGAGAATCAATGTTGATTATCAAAACGATCAGGAAATTAATGAATTTTCATTAAAGTATTGTGCAAACGTAAAAGGTATGTCTAAGCAAGTGCTGCGATTAGTAGGTTTTTGTTTATTAGTAAGACGGGAATTAATAGAAAAATTAATCGGATTTGATGAAAGGTTTAAGCTTGGTTCGTTTGAAGATGATGATATTTGTTTAAGAACTATTTTAGAAGGATATGAGTTGCATATTGCATTAGATTCATTTGTTCATCATTACGGACATATGACATTTAATGGAAATAGTGATATAAACATAACACATTTATATATAGAAAACAGAATGAAATATATTCAAAAATGGGGAGATAATTTAATTGATATAGGGTATCCAAAAAATGAGATTATTGCTTTGGTATCTGCTGGTGTTAAAAACATATTAGAGCTTGGTTGTACAGCTGGAGCAACAGGACTAGAAATAAGAAATCTATATGGATGCGACTTATATGGTACAGAAGCTGATGCAGAATTATCCTCGATTGCATTGCAATTTTATAATAGGGTGGATTCAATTGCTATTAACGAAGTGCCAGATAGCTATCCTGAAGAGTTTTTTGATCTAGTAATAATTGATAATATTATGAATCAAGTTGAAGATCCTTGGAATTATGTAAAAGAAATCACTAAACTATTAAAACCAACGGGCTCAATTATTTGTAGAGTCCCGAATGTCTCACATGGAGAAGTGCTCTTTCAATTACTACAAGGTCAATGGAACTATATTCACGCTGGGATCCTAAAAAAAGATCAAATTAGATTTTTTACACCGTTAACAATAAATACACTATTCCCACCTGAACAATTTGAAATGATTTCGAAACAGAATGAAAATATAAATGTTGATGTAAATATTAAGTTGTTTTTTGAAGAAGTTGTCCACTTAGCTCATAGTTTTGGGTTTAATCTAAATCAATTAACTACTAATCTTGAAATATATTATATGTTAATGCTAATCAGGAAAAAATGATAAAAAGGCAGCTGAGTTACCTTCAGCTGCCTTTATTTATGAGTGTTGAAAAATACTCGCGATTTGAAAGAATACTTGGATGAGTTGGATAAAATTGATAAGCTAATTCATTATGATGGTTTGCAAGGAAATACTCACCGATTCTGTCATAGCAAACAGCTAATTGTAAATGTGGAAGCCAAGAAGTGCATGATGGATTGTGATTAATTAATTTTTCGTTTACTTTGTTTTGTGTTGCTTCCTTGTACCAATAAATTGCTGAATCCATTTTATTTTTTTCCATAAATAAATAGGCTAATCTGCAACAAGTTTCAGGATGAGTATTACCGTGTTTAAGTGCTTTTAATAGCCAAGTAGTTTCTAGTTCACTCAGATTGAGCTCATGATAACAATTAGCTATATAGTTACAAGCGAGTATATTATGTTCTTCAAATTGTTGGTTTGATCTTAAAAACTGTAAGAAATACTTAATTGATTGAGCATACTGAGCATTTGAACTTAGCTCTTTTGCATAATAAAACAAATCCATAGAAGTAAAAATGATTTTATTATTTAACATTTGTTCATACATTTGAAGATTTTTTTGAGTACTTTGAGTTAGAGGTAGATCAGTAATGACGAGTTTAGTAAGTTGTACAGATTCAGGAGTATATTCATTTGTTGAATTCATCGTTTGAGTATTTGAATCTAATCTTTTAAATACTCTACTAATCTTTTGTCTATTTTTTTCATCCCATCCAACTTGATAATCGACAACTATATTATAAATCTCATTTCGTAGTGACTGTTTTAAATGGATGAGATTTAAACGATCATTTTCAAGCAAAACTTCGCTAGGATTTAGTAAAAGAATAAAGTCTTTAGTAGCCAGTGATTTTGAGAAATTTAATGCAGCTACTTCATCGTCATCTTCAAAAAGATGAATCTGGTCAGTGAATTTTCTTGCGATTTCATTTGTTCGATCGTTTGACATCATATCAACAATGATAATTTCGTCAACTATATTCGTAACAGAATTAAGACATCTTTCAATTATAGCTTCGTTGTTTTGTACAACCATACATAAGCTAACTGTAATCAAATTATCACCCTTTTCTATTTCATTTGGATAAATTTATAACTATCGAATAAGCTTGAATCATTAATTCTACATACTATCAGCAATAGACCATTCATTTAACGATATATAGTGCTTCATTCGTCTCATTAGTTAGTAGTGAAATAATATCCAAAATAAGCTATTCGTAAAGGAGTAAGAGGAAGAATGAATTTTAGGGGTGTTTTATTTATTTTTAAAGTAAGTGCGGAAATATTCTTGATTGTGTAAAACAGAAGGATTATTAGGAACGTAGGTTGCAGCAATATCATTATGTTTTTTAGCGGTCTCTTGATCTCCTAATCGACTATAGCAGAGGCATAATTGTAGGTTTGGTAACCAAGTGTAGCATGCTTGGTTTATAAAAGGACTAGTTGTTGGTACATCAACAAGAGTAGCAAGCTTATACCATGTAATTGCGCGTGTAAAATCATTTTGTTGAAGATACATAAATCCTAATCGACAGCAGTTTTCTCCTCGTGGCCCATCATAAGAAAAAGATCTTAGACAACTATTTATCGCTTTTTCCAATTCTTCTATAAACAGATAGCTGTCTGCCATTTTTCCACAAGCCTGAATATTATCCTCGTACCAACCTTTTCCTTCAGATAGAAACAATTCATACCATTCAATTGCCTTTTCATATAGCTGATGATCAACGCATTCATTTGCATAATAGTATTTGTCACGAGGACTTAAATCTTTACCGGAGGCAATTGCGTTTTCATAAATTTTTAGATTGCGGTCAGAGTATTCTTTGTCTTTATGGTGAATGATTGCAGCATCTGACTGAATAATTTCTCCATAAACTTCTAAATATTCATGTACGAATCCAACCCATTTAAATTTTCTTTCACGCTTAACAATTCGATTTCGTACAGAACTAAAACTTGGATTTCCGTTTTCATCAAATGCAAGATGATATTTCATTCCAACAGCATCGACATTTTTAGTCAGTGTCTTTTTTAATTTAAGTAATTTTTTTGCATTTTCTTCATTAACAATATCATCTGCATCAAGCCACATTATATAGTCCTTCGTAGCTTTTGAAAAAGCAAAATTTCTAGCTGCTGAAAAATCATTTATCCAAGTAAAATCATAAATTAAATTTGTAAATTTTTTAGCAATTTCTTTTGTTTTATCTGTCGAACCTGTATCAATAATTATGATTTCGTCTACTATAGTAGATACAGAAGATAAACATCTTGAAAGCACAGCTTCTTCATTTTTTACAATCATACAAAGGCTTAACGTTATTGGTTTTTTATTCATGTATTCCACCTCAATTTCTATGTTATTAAGGTTGTCAACAAAAGGTGCTATTCATCGAGTTCAAAAATAAGATTAATATTGAAATTCTAGAATGAATATGGTTAAATGATAAAAATGAATATTGGAAATTTTTAGATGAAGAGAGTAATCTTATTTTTATTCTTTAAGCGAGTTAGGGATGGTGAAAGCCTAATAGACGAATAAGATGAAACGCACTTCGGAAAAGCGGTCTGAAATAGTAGTAGGACTTTGCCGGGGAAGACCTCGTTAACAAATTTTAAAGTTGGTTCAATATATTTGAACAATTAGAGTGGTACCGCGGATTATTTAAACCCGTCTCTTATGATAGAGACGGGTTTTTTATTTTGAGAGAGGATTGATAAATATGAATTATGTAAATTTGTATAGTGAACAAATCGAAAAAGCTTTAAATGGAGTATTAAACATAACTGAAATCAACGTACTGATTGAAAAACCGAATTATGCAGATCAAGGTGATTTGGCATTTCCTTGTTTCCAATTAGCAAAGACATTAAGAAAATCTCCTGTAATGATCGCCAATGAAGTTGCACCATTGATTAAACACGAGCTTATTGAAAAGGTTGAAGCGAACGGTCCGTATGTAAACTGTTTTTTGAATAAAAAACTAGTAAGTAAACAAGTAATTGATTTAGTTCTCAGTCAAGGTAAGGAATATGGCAACCAAATAGATGGAAATGAGAAAACAGTTGCGATTGATTGTTCCTCTCCTAATATTGCAAAGCCATTTTCAATGGGGCATTTACGCTCTACAATGATTGGAAATTCGATTGCTAAAATTGCAGAAAAAAATGGCTATAAAGCAGTAAAAATTAATCACCTTGGGGACTGGGGAACACAGTTTGGAAAATTGATTGTAGCTTATAAACAGTGGGGTAATCAAGACGCTGTAAAAGAGAATCCAATTAAAGAGCTTTTAAAATTATATATTAAATTTCATGAAGAAGTTGAAACAGAGCCTCAACTTGAGGAAGATGCTAGAAGCTGGTTTAAGCAATTAGAGGAGAAAAACGAAGAAGCATTACATTTATGGAAATGGTTCCGTGAAGAATCACTTAAAGAATTTATGTTAGTATACGATTTATTAGGTGTAAATTTTGATAACTTTAACGGAGAAGCATTCTACAATGATAAAATGGACCGAATAATTGATCTTCTAGAACAGAAAAATTTATTGGTCGAATCAGAAGGTGCCGATGTTGTTGAATTACCTGAAAAAGATTTACCACCATGCTTAATTAGAAAATCTGACGGTGCAACTTTATATGCTACACGTGACTTAGCTGCAGCACTTTATCGTAAAGAAACGTACGATTTCGATAAGGCTGTCTATGTAGTTGGTGGAGAACAAGCGCTACATTTTGAGCAAGTATTTACAGTTTTGAACAAAATGGGGTACGAATGGTCTAAAGATATGGTTCATGTACCATTTGGTTTAATCCTACAAAATGGTAAAAAAATGTCTACACGAAAAGGGAAAATTGTTCTATTAGAAGAGGTAATTGAGGAAGCAATTAGTTTAGCAAGTCAAAATATTGCAGATAAAAATCCTACATTAAAAAATAAAGAAGAAGTTGCAAAAATGGTCGGTGTCGGTGCAATCATTTTCCAAGATTTAAAAAATGATCGTATGAACAACATCGAATTCTCACTTGAACAGATGTTAAAATTTGAAGGGGAAACTGGACCTTACGTACAGTATTCAATTGCTAGAACAAATTCAATTTTAGAAAAAGCAACATCGTATGATGTAAGTAAACAAGAGGGACTTGACGATTCTTATAGTTGGGACATCATCAAACAGATTCTTGAGTTTCCAAATAAAGTTTCACGTAGCTTCGAACAATTTGAACCGTCGGTAATCGCAAAATATACAATTGACTTAGCTCAAAGCTTTAATAAATATTATGGAAATACACATATTCTTACTAATGATGATCAACTTGAAAGTAGATTGGCATTAATAAAAGTTGTTTCCGTTATATTAGAAGAAGGATTAAGATTATTAGGCATTCGTGCTCCAAAAGAAATGTAATAGAAACAGGTATTGAAGAAATTATCCTTCAATACCTGTTTTCTTTTTTGATCTGAACTTAAACACAGTCTTTCCAAACTTTACTACATATAAATACTTATGGAAATACGTGGGAAGTATTTAACAAACTCACGATCATAAAAACAAAGTGTAAGAAAATAGTTAAAAAACGAAAAGATTATTGAAAATGATTATCATTTACATTTATAATAAATATAAAGATTATTTAGAAACTAAGGAGAATAACGTTCAATGTCGATATTAGATTTTATTAAAAATAGAAGAACAATTAGAGATACAAAAAAAGATCCAATTAATCCGGAAGTTTTGATGGAGTTACTTGAAGCAGCATCTTATGCTCCTTTCCATAGTAAAGAAGAGCCTTGGCAATTCATTATGATTTCAGAGCAAAAAGAAAGAGAATATTATGCTTCGAAAATTGTAGAAAGCTATGAAAGAATGGAATTAACTGAAACATACACAGTTGAGAAAATTAAAAAATCGACTGAATTTTTCAAGTCATATATTATTGATACACCAATGCATTTAATCATAACGACAGATCATTCAGACAATGAAAAGAGAAATTTAGAAGCAATCGGAGCAACTTGTGCATTTGTTCAAAATTTACAATTAGCGGCTTGGGAAAAGAATATTGGAATGGTATGGCGAACTAATCCTTATATTTTTGATAAGCAATTTTATAAAGAGATGGAGATTCCAGAAAATCGAAAAATATTAGGTGCTCTTCATATTGGATATATAAATACAATGCCAAAGGGTACAAAGAAAAGAAAACATCCTCGTGAGTGGACTACTCAGCTTAGTCAAAAAATTTCACTTTAGGATATAAATTCGAAATAAAAAAGAGTCCGAAAATTATTTCGGGCTCTTTCTTTATCTAAATTAAAATACTTTAGTAGTCCAGTTTTCACCATTCCATACATCCGTAACTAAACCTTCATAGAATTCAGGCTCGTGACAGATTACTAAAATGCTTCCTTTGTACTCTTTTAATGCACGTTTTAGTTCTTCTTTTGCGTCTACATCTAAATGGTTTGTAGGCTCATCGAGTACAAGTAAGTTTGTTTCTTGATTAATTAGCTTACATAAACGAACTTTTGCTTTTTCCCCACCACTTAATACAGCAACTTTACTTTCAATATGCTTAGTTGTTAATCCGCATTTTGCAAGTGCAGAACGTACTTCATATTGTGTCATAGAAGGGAATTCGTCCCAAACTTCATCAATACAAGATTTATTATGATCACCTTTAACTTCTTGTTCAAAATATCCAATGTGAAGGAATTCGCCTCGTTCAACTTCACCGGAAATTGGTTTAATATCGCCTAGTAAACTACGCATTAACGTCGTTTTACCAATACCATTTGCCCCAACTAAAGCAATTTTTTGACCACGTTCCATACGTAGATTTAATGGTTGAGATAGCGGTTCGTCATAACCAATCACTAAATCTTTTGCTTCAAATATTAATTTACCTGAAGTACGGGCTGGTTTAAATTGGAATTCAGGTTTTGGCTTTTCACGTGCAAGCTCAATTACATCCATTTTATCCAGTTTCTTTTGGCGAGACATTGCCATATTACGTGTAGAAACACGAGCTTTATTACGAGCAACGAAATCCTTCAGTTCAGAGATTTCTTGTTGTTGACGTTTATATGCTGATTCTAATTGTGATTTTTTCATCTCATGAATTGCTCTGAAATTATCATAATCACCAACATAGCGGTTTAATTCTTGATTTTCCATATGATAAATTAAGTTAATAACACTATTTAAAAATGGAATATCATGCGAAATTAAAATAAATGCATTTTCATACTCTTGTAAATAACGTTTTAACCATTCAATATGTTGCTCGTCTAAATAGTTAGTAGGCTCATCTAGTAATAGGATGTCTGGTTTTTCTAAAAGAAGTTTTGATAGAAGAACCTTTGAACGTTGACCACCAGATAGTTCAGTTACATCACGATCAAGTCCGATATCTTCTAATCCTAGACCACGACCAATTTCTTCAACTTTAGCATCAATAATATAGAAATCATTATTTGTTAAAGTATCTTGAAGAACTCCTACATCTTCAAGCATTTTTTCCATTTCTTCTGGAGTTGCATCTCCCATTTTCATGTATAACTCATTAATTTCATTTTCCATATCAAACATATATTGGAACGCACTTTTTAATACGTCGCGAATTGACATTCCTGGTTGTAAAACAGCATGTTGGTCTAAATAACCTACACGTACTTTTTTAGACCACTCAACCTTACCTTCATCTGGCTGTAATTTTCCAGTAACGATATTCATGAAAGTTGATTTACCTTCACCATTCGCACCAATCAGCCCGATATGTTCTCCTTTTAATAAACGGAATGATACATCGTTAAAAATCGCACGATCACCGAAACCATGACTTAAGTTTTTTACAGTTAAAATACTCATTGATCGACACCTTTTCTATATTTTCATTTTTATATAATTATGTTCTTTTTAGAACGGAATTTAAACAGTCACCATCTAATTATAGTCTGCAACGGGTAGAGTGTTCAATGATAAAATTAAAATAGCAAAAAAGGGAAAAAACGGAAAAACAGGGAATACAGTGATAGTAAGAATTTTAGGAGTATGAGATTAAGGAGGATAATTTTGATTGAAAAAAATATTTTTAATATTAGCCATATTTGTTTTTTTGGTTAGTTGTAATCGGGAAGTAATAAGTAACCGTTCAACTGCAAGTGGAAATAATGTTGTTGAATCGTATAAGATGACTAATTATGAGAAAAACGTAGTCAAGAGAATAGGGGAAAATCCTGATCAAATTGCATTATATAAATTGAAATTTGGAAATGTTAATCAGTTAAAAGAGATTAAAATGAAAGTGAAAGTGTATGAAGATGGAAAACTAACTCAGACAATTTTAGATTCAGGCATGTTTATCTCTAAAAAGGATATAGGAAAAACATTTTATCTTTCATTTAAACGAAAACTTCAATTAGATACAAAACGAAATTATGAATGGAATACTACTATTTCAACAGGCGCTAAAAATAATAGTACGGTTCAAACGGTATACAAGCAGCCTCATGAGACAAATATTTCAACAATTGGGACCATATTTAAGAAACAAGAAATCAAAAAGGATAAGGAAATTATTCTTGGAGCATTTGTAGATGCAGTTGACAAGATGGAAACGGTCGAAGTTTTTCCTGACATTCAGGATAATGAAAGACTATTTGAAAATAAATATGTATACTTATTATGTCTAGAAGTGAAATAGATAAATGGGTGATAAAATGGAAAAGGAAACAGCTATTCATTTCCTTTAGTATTGATATTCCATACACAGACCCAATGAGGAGGAGTAATATATGTTTGGTAAAGTTGCTGCAGATATGCTTGGTTTAAGTGATGTTGGTAGTGTTATTGAACCGAAGAATTATGACAAGGTTGATTCTGACGATTATGTAATGCATGAAGATAATGAAAAAATTTATTTTTTAATAAAATCTAAATCAGATGAGTACTGCTTTACAAATAAGGCTTTAATCCATTTAGATGGTACGAGTGCAATTAGTAAGAAGCGTACGCTACACCGTTACAATTATCACACACATAAAATTTCACACGTAGTGCTTGAAACTGCTGGTACAATTGATTTAGATGTTGAAATTAAGTTTCATATCGGTGGTAAAGAGTTCTCAATTGATGTTCATAAAAAACATATTGAAGCACTAAAGGATTTATATAAAGCTTTACTAACAATCGCCGAGATTAGCCATGAAAATGAAAAAGCACTTGGATATGCTAAGGAAAGTATTGAAATTGCTTCTACAACATTAGGTCGTGTTACTACAGCTGAGAATAGTTTAGTAAATAGTTTCAAACAAATTAACGAAGCTGCTTTTGAATGGTTAATGAATTCTAGAGAGCAATATAAAGTTAAAGATTTCGGATACGTATTTGAGAAGTATATTAATAACTAATTTAGTAAATAGAGGTCTCGTAAGTCATTGTACTTATGGGACTTCTTTTTTTTTGGGGGATTTCCGTTTGGATAGAGATTGGACTTCAGTCAAGAAAGT
>NZ_NUEU01000045.1:0-1340 GCF_002556365.1 Bacillus sp. AFS002410 | reverse complement strand
GTTATTGACTTTAGTAGAAAATTTGATATAATAATTAATGTCCTAAAGAAAATGAATCAAGTGATGATAGCGAAGAGGTCACACCCGTTCCCATACCGAACACGGCAGTTAAGCTCTTCAGCGTCGATGGTAGTTGGGGGTTTCCCCCTGTGAGAGTAGAACGTCGCTTGGTTTGATGGAGGATTAGCTCAGCTGGGAGAGCACCTGCCTTACAAGCAGGGGGTCGGCGGTTCGAGCCCGTCATCCTCCACCATATGCCGACTTAGCTCAATTGGTAGAGCAACTGACTTGTAATCAGTAGGTTGAGGGTTCAAGTCCTTTAGTCGGCACTCTTTTTGAGCCATTAGCTCAGTTGGTAGAGCATCTGACTTTTAATCAGAGGGTCGAAGGTTCGAATCCTTCATGGCTCACCATTTTCTCAAAAAGAAAATATTTGCGGGTGTGGCGGAATTGGCAGACGCGCTAGACTTAGGATCTAGTACTTCGGTGTGGGGGTTCGAGTCCCTTCACCCGCACCATTTATAATTTAAAAGCAGTATACGCGGAAGTAGTTCAGTGGTAGAATACAACCTTGCCAAGGTTGGGGTCGCGGGTTCGAGCCCCGTCTTCCGCTCCACATATGCTGCCGGGGTGGTGGAATGGCAGACACACAGGACTTAAAATCCTGCGGGGGTTGACCCCGTGCCGGTTCGAGTCCGGCCCTCGGTACCATTTATAATATGCGCCCGTAGCTCAATTGGATAGAGCGTTTGACTACGGATCAAAAGGTTATGGGTTCGAGTCCTTTCGGGCGCGCCATATTGTATCACCTGTAATTCTAAACGGGAAGTGGCTCAGCTTGGTAGAGCACCTGGTTTGGGACCAGGGGGTCGCAGGTTCAAATCCTGTCTTCCCGACCATTTTAAACATGGGGCCTTAGCTCAGCTGGGAGAGCGCCTGCCTTGCACGCAGGAGGTCAGCGGTTCGATCCCGCTAGGCTCCACTTAGAAAACTTAAATGAAATATTATGGCGGTGTAGCTCAGCTGGCTAGAGCGTACGGTTCATACCCGTGAGGTCGTGGGTTCGACTCCCTCCGCCGCTACTTATTATTTTAGGACCTTTAGCTCAGCTGGTTAGAGCAGACGGCTCATAACCGTCCGGTCGTAGGTTCGAGTCCTACAAGGTCCACCACTTATCAATGGAGTAATACCCAAGTCTGGCTGAAGGGATCGGTCTTGAAAACCGACAGGGGTGTAACAGCCCGCGGGGGTTCGAATCCCTCTTACTCCTCCATTTTTATTAAATAACATATTAACGGATTTACTTTAAAAAGTATCCAAATTATCGCGGGGTGGAGCAG
>NZ_NUEU01000044.1:0-610 GCF_002556365.1 Bacillus sp. AFS002410 | reverse complement strand
TTTACAGAATGTAGCTAATTTCTTTTCTTAAATCATAAATATTCACCTTAACTCTTGGTGAAGGTAGTGGAAATTTGCTAAGGAAGAGTCTATATTTCTCCCAATCAAAGGATTTCCTTTGACTTCTTCTATTGAGCCATTTAAATATTAGGTTCTCGATTTTAACTTTGAAAATGTTAACACTTGGAATATTATCAGTGATGCAATAGTAGTTGAAGTACCCTATAAGCGAGCGTTTGAATCTGTCCATGATTATATGAATATTATTATTTCTATTCTTCATCAACCATTCTTTAGACTCTTTTAATTTGCTTTGTACTTTCTTCCTACTTGATTTCCGTTTCACTCGAAACTTTCCTTGTTTGCTTTTGCCACAATAATGGGTAAAACCTAGAAAATCGAAGGTTTCTGGTTTTCCATTTCCCTGGTGCTTCCCAAGTTTCTCCGCAAGCCGTCCAAAGGGGATAATTTTGGTTTTATCTTCGGCTATTTCTAGGTTAAACTTCTTGAGTCTTAATTTTAGAGATTGAAAGAATGCCTCAGCTTCATTCTTAAATTGAAAACAGCAGACGAAATCATCTGCATACCTTACTAGGTATGCTTGTCCATC